>NZ_JCADBW010000041.1:0-10345 GCF_059264685.1 Faucicola sp. SE7633
CCATTTTCATCTTTTGGCAAAGATTGTGCTAATGTGTGTAGCCAATTTTCAACTATCACACGGTTACAACTACCTTCAAAGATAACAGGAGCAATAACTTTAAAATCATTTAATCGCATGGCTCCGATTAAGTTTAAGCGTTTTCCCTTGTTAGCTTCAATTTTGGCATAACAAGGTTTGCCAATAGGCGACCAACTGCGGGTGTAGTATTGCCTTTGATAAAATCCTGTTTCATCCATAAATAGGATGTTGTCAGCGGTAATGCTCAAGGTTAATAGCAATAAACCTAGCATTAATTTAAACCCAATTTGCTTTAGTAAATCGGCTTGCTTAAAGAGCGGGGTCTTTTTTTAAAACTCCATTTGATTCGACGTAAGGTTTGTAAATTTGGCTTGGTATTCCCTTGTTCTTGATAGAGCTTTATCCAGTCATTAAGGGTGTTGCGGTTGATTTCAAACAGCCTGGCTGTTTGGCTTTTGTTGCCTGTCTTTTGCCAGTGGTTGACGGCTCTGTCTCGTAAGTCTTGGTTGTATATTTTGGGCACGGTGGTATTGGTTTAAAATGCTTATTATATTACAGTTTTAACTATAGATTACACCTTATCGCAGCCATCTGCGCATGCCGCACCCAGCGACACGTATTTAGGCGACAGCGCAAACCACTGGGCTTGGCTGATAGGTGTGCAAGGATTACAGCAAAATTACGCTTGGTATTTTGGCAAGCACGATGACCGCGAGCTCGCGTCACCATATTGGACGGATTTAGATAGCCTTGTGCATTATTCGGACAAACCATTGCCACGCTGTTTGACAATTACCGCAGGCCACAGCCCCTTGCGCGATGAAAATTTGGCATTTCATGCGCTGCTTGAACAGGCAGGTTTTACGGCACAGTTGGCGAATTTTGCCGCCATGCCACACGGCTTTTGGTACTTACCAACGCAATGCGCCCACGCTTACCAACAGCTCCACCGTATAACCGGGCAATTTTGCCAGACGACTGATGTTTAAAGGTTTGACGGCGATAAATTTTGCGTCTAAAAAAAGAGTAACCCCACTAGCACATCTTCGGCACACTTGAAAACTGCTACCGTTGCTACCTTCCGGTCCTGGCGGGGTTCACAGCTGCAAATTGCGAAGCTACCAATGGGGTTACTAGATTGCGATTATAAAACGTTTGGCGCAATTTAGCAAGCTATTTGGACGAGTTATTTGCTTGCACTGGCTTATTTACTCATACATATTGCCAAATTTTGATTACAGGTTTGCTGTCATTGTTGGGTGTATCAGTAACATAAATTTTGTTACAATTTAGCCGTAATTAAGCCAATTTTATCTAAATTTAACAACTTGAGATCCCACGATGCGTCAATTTTCTAACTTAAATATCCGGTTTTTAGCCAGTGCTGCCGTATTGGGCATGTTATTACCTACCGCCCTACCTGCACAAGCTGCGCCAATTCCGACCGCAACAACTACTATGCAAAATAACACCCTTCAATACGGCTTGGTTAGCTTTGCCGCTTCTGCCAGCCGTAAGGTCGCTAATGATCAAATCAACGCTAGTCTATCAAAAACCGCGCAAAATAAATCTAGTGCTGAGGTGCAAAACCAAATCGCTACCACGCTCAATCAAGCCATGGCTATCGCGCGCAAATACCCACAAGTGCAAGTCACCTCAGGCAACCAAGCCACCTACCCACAGTACGACAAAAACCAAAAAATCATCGGCTGGACGGGCAACGCCACGCTGAACCTAAAAAGTACCGATACGGTAGCAGCAAGCAAGCTAATTGCCGATTTGCAAGCCTTCATGACAATGGACAATTTGACCTTTACAGTATCTGATGCCAAACGTAAAGAAGTTGAGCAAGCCTTGATGGTCGATGCATCGCGCAATTTTCAGCAGCAAGCCACTGCTCTGCTACCTGCTTGGGGTGCACAATCATACCAACTGGTGAATGTTGAATTTAATCAAGGCAATGAATACTATCCACGCGCACGCGCCATGCCAATGATGGCAATGGCGAAAATGGAAAATGCCGTTGCTGATCAAGATTTTCAAGCTGGTGATACCAGTATTACAGTGACAGTCAATGGCACAGTGCAGCTAGTACGCTAAATGCTGAACAAGTTAAGGGCTTGACAAGCAAACAAGCAAAAACGGTTGTCATCTTTAGCAACCGTTTTTTATTAACGAAAAATGCTCAGTTGGTGTTACGCCGTACCAACATTTTTTGGTACCAGGGTAAACGATTGTAAGCAGCTTGTTCGGCAGCGGCTTGGCGTTTTTGACGCAGTAAAGCGGTATTTTGCAACACATAAAACGGGCGGCTGGTACTGGCAACCACCGCGCCTTTGACGTTTTGGATCTCTACCGTCAAGGTATAATGCTCAGGCACAAAATCCAACGTGCTGATTTGATAGTGTGTGTCTTGTGTCGTGGCAATGTGCTTGCCATTGACACGATACACCAAACGATCACCTGGCTTTAGACTTGGACGCACTTCAACGGCAATATCAATACTTTGCGCAGGGCGGCGATACACCATATCCGCGGCAGGCGATTGAATCGCTATCTGATAATCACCCTGCTGACTTATGCGCGAATTTGGATCATTAGACCGCGCATCCGTAGTACGATTGTTGCCAGACACAGTTGGGCTTGGGTGGGTGTTATGACTGACGCTTGCTGTATTTTCGCTAGTCAGGGCGTCCATCAAGGTGATTTTTTGGCTGTCTTGGCTGTGATGATAGGCGGTGGTTGGGCTGTCAGTATACGTCACGTTGCCTGCGCTATCAACGCTGCGATAAACCGCCGCTTGCACAGGTATCACCGACCCCATCGTAGCCGCAAGGACAACCGCCAATACCCACCCACTAACTTGAGATAAGGGAAAATCGCGAACAGTTGGCATGGTATTGTCCCTTTTTTACGTTTTTATCATTCGTTGCCGTAAACCTGCGACTTCAGGCGGTGGATATAAGGCAATTGTTAAATGCGATGAGTTTTGCTATACTCATCTCACTATATTCAATGTCTTACATTCCACAGTTAAGTTAAGACTAAATTGCGAGTACGCAGTAACTTAACTGGTAAGACGTTTCCAAACACACACTTAAGCTAATTCGTGTCTATGACAATCCTAACGGTAGGATTAGCTTAAAATAAGAACCTAAGATGTACGGTGTGTCGTACGGGCGGTTGCCATTGTCTTAGGTTTGCGGTGGGGCTTCACCGTCTTGCAGAAGGAATCCCCGAACGATAGGGAGGGGAGGAAGTCAATGAAACCACGATTAGCAGCTATAGTACATATCAAATTCAATCGGGTGTACTGTGACGTTATAACGCTGTACTTCTTCGGTTTTAAGCTCAATGTATGCGTCGATCATGGCTTGACTAAACACGTTGCCTTTGAGCAAAAACGCATGGTCGTCTTTTAGGGCTTGTAAAGCGACTTCTAGGTTTTCTGCCACGGTTGGGATCATGGCTTCTTCTTCAGGCGGCAGGTCATATAAGTTTTTGTCCGCTGCTTCACCAGGATGGATTTTATTTTGAATACCATCTAGCCCTGCCATCAATAGCGCGGCAAAACACAAATACGGGTTTGCCGCAGGGTCAGGAAAACGCACCTCAACGCGTTTGGCGCGTGGGGTTGAGACGTATGGGATACGAATTGACGCTGAGCGGTTGCGCGCAGAATACGCCAGTTTAATGGGTGCTTCATAGTGTGGCACAAGGCGTTTGTAGCTGTTGGTTGATGGGTTGGTGATGGCGTTGAGCGCGCGGGCGTGTTTGATGACCCCACCAATAAAATACAGCGCGGTTTCTGACAATCCAGCGTATTCGTCACCTGCAAAGGTGTTTTTGCCATCTTTAGAGATTGAAATATGCACGTGCATGCCTGAGCCGTTGTCACCCACGACAGGTTTTGGCATAAAGGTTGCGGTTTTGCCGTATTCATGGGCGACGTTGTGCACCGCGTATTTAAACTGCTGCACTTCATCGGCTTTACGCACCATGGTGTTAAATGACACGCCAATTTCCATTTGGCACGGTGCCACTTCATGGTGATGTACCTCAACACGTCCTGGTCCCATCATCGCTTCAATTGCGGCGCACATATCGGCGCGCATATCTTGCGCTGAATCCACAGGTGGTACGGGGAAATATCCGCCTTTGACGCGTGGACGGTGCCCTGAGTTACCCCCAGCGATGTCCTTATCCGTGCTCCATGCGGCCTCATCGGCATAAATGGTGTGGCGCGCGCCTGACATGTCAATCGACCATTTGACTTCATCAAAGACAAAAAACTCAGGCTCAGGGCCAAAAAATGCCGTATCACCAATGCCTGTTGATTTGAGGTACGCTTCAGCACGACGCGCGATAGAGCGTGGGTCGCGGTCATAACCTTGCAAGGTATCAGGTTCGATGACATCGCAGCTCACCACCACGGTGGTTTCACGAAAAAACGGATCAATAAACGCGGTGTCAGCATCGGGCAGCAAAATCATATCCGACGCTTCAATCCCCTTCCACCCTGCGATGGATGAGCCATCAAACATCTTGCCTTCTTCAAGCACGTCTTCATCCACGTCATGCGCAGGAAAGCTGACGTGGTGTTCTTTACCCAGCGTGTCGGTGAAGCGAAAATCCACCCACTTTGCGTCACTAGATTGGATAAGGTCAAGCAGTTTGTTGCTCATGCGAGGTGTCCTGTAGCGTCCATCACGGCGAATGCTGTATGCGGTTGTGTGCGCGCAATGCCAATGTTTAAATTCAAACGCTTAGTTTATGCCGTTTTGGACAATTTAACAAGTCTTGACAATCACCAAAACACGCCGCTTAGCCAGCCATTAGCCGCCACAGGCACGCTGATTTGACAAGCTGATTAAACATGATTAAACCCATGGATGCGCGCGTTTAATAATCCTCAATATTAACACTCCCTACCCTTGTCAATTTTTTGCTACAATATGCAGCCTAAAAACTTGTCACGTTTTATCCATTGGGTTTGGTCAGCAAACTGGCTAAATACGGGTAAAACAGGTTGGGTAACGGAAAATTTTAATAGTGATGTTAAAATGGCTACGCAAATTCAAGCGCAAACGCAAACTCAAGCCGCGCAAACAACCCTCCCTACTCATTTTAGCGATCTTGTTCGCCTTATCGACACGGGGCAAACGCTGGACGAAGCGCAAACGCAAACGCTGATGACGGGCGCGCTGGCGCAGGTGCTCAATGGCATTGATTTGACGCGTGCGCAAATGCGTGCTGTGATGCTTACCATCATGCGCGGACAATGCGGTGATGCCACGATGGGTGCGCTGTTGGCAGGCTTGCGTATGAAAGGCGAGAGTATTGAGGAAATCACTGCCGCCGCCGAGGTCATGCGCGAATTGGCATTGCCCGTTGAGCTTGGCGATACGCCACACGTGGTGGATATCGTCGGCACGGGCGGTGATGGCGCAAATTTATTTAATGTCTCAACTGCGTCAGCGTTGGTGGCGGCAGCGGCAGGTTGCCATGTTGCCAAACACGGTAGCCGTGGTGTTTCCACCAGTTCAGGCAGTTCAGATTTGTTACAAAAAGCTGGCGTACGGCTGGATTTGCCTGTTGAGGCGGTAACGCGCTGTATTTGTGAGCAAGGCTTGGGCTTTTTGTTTGCGCCCAATCACCACACCGCCATGCGCCATGCTGCAGGGGTGCGCCGTGAGTTAAAAGCGCGCACGCTGTTTAATATTTTAGGGCCTTTGACCAATCCTGCCCGTGTACGTCGTGCGGTGATTGGTGTATTCAATCCTGCGCTGTGTGAGCCATTGGCGCACGTCATGCACAATTTGGGTGCAAAGCACGTCATGGTGGTGGGGTCACTGGATGGTTTGGATGAATTATCGATTGCCAGTCCGTCGCAAGTGGCTGAGCTTAAAGACGGGCAGGTGCGTGTGTATCACCTTGAGCCTGAAGACGTCGGCTTGACATCGCAACCGCTTAAAGGCTTGATGGTCAATGGTTCTGGCGAAAGTTTGGCATTGATTCAAGCCGCGTTTGCCCCTGCTACCAAGTCCATTGCCAGCGATCAAGCCAATAACACAGCCAACAACAAAGATGCGATTGCCCAAAAAGCTGCCGATATGATCGCGCTCAATGCTGGTGCGGCAATTTATGTTGCAGGATTAGCAGATAGCCATGCCGAGGGCGTGGTACGCGCCCAGCACGTCTTAGCCAGTGGTGCGGCGGCGCAAAAACTGCGCGCGTTTGCTGACTTTACCCAAGCGTTAGCACCCGACACGTCACCAACCTGAGCTTTTTTACTGTTTACTTTTAACTATCAGCCAAATCATAACCACCATGCAGCCGCAACCGCCTTCTATTTTACAAAATATCATTGCCACCAAACAACGTGAGATTGTCGCTGCCACAGCGCAGATGAGCTTTCACGACCTTGAGCAGCAAGCACAAGCTGCAAGTCCCGTGCGCGATTTTGCCGCCAGCCTGCGCCAAGATGGTGTACGCGTGATTGCCGAAATCAAACAAGCCTCACCCTCAAAAGGTATCATTTGCCAAAACTTTGATCCCGTACAAGCAGCACAAGGCTATGCCAATGCAGGTGCAGCGTGCTTGTCGGTGCTGACTGACCGCGAGTATTTTAAAGGCGCAGATGAATATTTGCAGCAAGCGCGTGCGGCGTGTGATTTACCTGCTCTGCGCAAGGATTTTATGATTGCGCCGTACCAAATCGTGCAGTCACGGGCATTGGGTGCAGATTGTGTGCTATTGATTATGGCGTGTTTGTCGGACGCGCAAGCGGCAGAGCTGTACGCGTTGGCACTTGAGCTTGGCATGAGTGTGTTGATTGAGTGCCACGATGCGGCGGAAGTGGAACGCGCCTTGCGCCTGCCTGCCCATCGCCAAACCGTATATGGCATCAACAACCGCAATTTGCACACGTTTGTCACCGATCTTGCCACCACCGAACGCCTGCGGACTTTGTTTGCACCCGAGCAGCTGTTGGTCACCGAAAGCGGTATTCACAGCGCGGCAGATGTCGCGCGCATGCTAGCGCATGGTATCAATGGCTTTTTGATCGGTGAACAGTTTATGAAAACCGATGATGCAGGCGCGGCATTGGCGCAGCTGCTCAATGAAGTCAGTCAATGACTGTAACTATTTGATTTTTTTAATTTTTAAATTTGGGTGAAATATGGCAAATTTATTTTCTAAAGAAGCACAAGACCAACTCAAAGCCTTTAAATCTACCTTGGCAAAAACCCACGATGCCGAGCCATCCGCAGCAGATGCCAAGCCCGAGCAAGCACCTGTGTTGCCAAGCAAACAACAAATCGCTAAGCAGGTCAAGCGTTATGATAGCGAGCACTTAGACAATGATAAGGTGCTGTTCATGCAAGCCATGGCAGGGGTCACACCCCTCAAAGACAGCAACCAAGCGACTACCAACACGCGCCGCACGGCAAAACTTGATGCGGCAACCCTTGCCAAACGCGCCGCTGCTGTTGGCACAGACGAGGACGCAGGGCACGCGCTGTCTGATATGCAGGCATTGCTAAACCCCGTGGCTAGCGAGGCGTTTTTAAGCTACAAAGTGCCAACGCTGCCAAGCAAAACTTTTAATCAACTTAAACAAGGCAAATTGACGTGGTATGACGCGGTGGATTTGCACGGCGCAAGCATTGATGAGGCGCGCGAAGCAGTGTCTAAGCTGATTGTACAAGCGCGTGCTAAGCACGAAAACTGCGTCAAAATCGTGCATGGCAAAGGCACGGACAGCATTTTAAAAACTTGTGTCAATGGCTGGCTGCGTCAAATCAGTGATGTGTTGGCATTTGTGTCGGCGCCCCCTGCGCAAGGCGGCACGGGTGCGGTCTTGGTACTACTCAAAAAAGGTGACAGCAGCGATGACGCAAACCACGCCAAAGGCAACCAACGCCGCTAGATACCACTGGGCGTAAATATCGTTGGGCAACTGATCTACCCCAGTTAGCTCGCCAATCACTCAACCTCGCCGATTGCCAAACATCGCCATCAAGTCCTGATGTTGCTAGGCAGGTGTTTGGCTTTTTATTTGCCCAGGCTTAAAACAATTTTTCATATAATTTGTGTGTGGCTGGCGGTTATTTTTTGTATAATAAGCCATTTTTGATGATTTGATAGCAAGGTATGGGCGGTGCTCATACCTTTTTATCTTTTTGTGGTTTAAGCGGGCGTTGTGCCTGCTTTTTGTTTGGTATATCAGCATGGGTTTGGCAATGCGACAACCTATGACGGGCATAGGAGAGTGGTCGATTGAGCACAACGATAAAGCAACCTACCGCGGTCATGCCGCGTAATTTGGTGTTGTGGCATATTATCATTATTGGGCTGGCGTATATCCAACCGATGACGGTGTTTGATACGTTTGGGTTGGTGGCGCGTGACAGCGGTGGGCATGTGCCCACGTCGTATATTTTTGCGTTGGTTGCGATTTTGCTGACCGCGCTAAGCTATGGGCAGATGATTCGTAGCTATCCGTCATCGGGTTCGGCATATACTTACGCCCAGCGCGCGATTCATCCAAACGTCGGTTTTATGGTCGGTTGGTCGTCGTGGTTGGATTATTTGTTGTCGCCAATGGTCAATATCATTTTGGCGCGGATTTATTTGGAGGCGTTGTTTCCCAGTGTCAATCAATGGACGTGGGTGATTGGGCTGACCGCGTTTATGACGGGGATTAACTTTTTTGGGGCGCGTTTTGTGGCGCGGTTTAACAGTAGCATTGTGTTTATTCAGTTGGCGGTGATTGCGTATTTTACTTACCGCGTGTATATGCTGCTGGCGCAGGGGCAAAACGTTGAGGGCGCGATTACGCCTGCTCAATATCAGTTAGGTAGCCTTGAGCCGTTTTGGAACAGCATGACGCAAGTGGGCGCGCTGGTGACGGGGGCGACGATTTTGTGTTTTTCGTTCACGGGGTTTGATGCGCTGTCTTCACTGGCTGAGGAGACCAAAGACGTTAAGCGCACGTTGCCACGGGCGATTTTTTTGACGGCGCTGATTGCTGGTATTGTGTTTATCATCAGCACGTATTTTATGCAGATTTATTTCCCCGGTGACCCAACCCAATACTTCAAGGCGATTGATGAAACCCAGCCTGAGCTGCTTGGCTATGTGTTTGCTGAGGGCGTGAAGTCGATGATTTTGTACTTTGCCATTGTCACGGTGATGGCATCGGGCATTTCGGCACATGCAGGGGTGGCGCGTTTGATGTATGTGATGGGGCGTGATGGTGTGATTAATCGGCGCATTTTTGGGCATATCAGTCCACGCTTTTTGACACCCACTTACAATATTTTGATTGCAGGGGCGGTTGCGCTGACGGCAGGTATTTTGACGTTTGAGCAAATCGCCAATTTAATTAGCTTTGGTGCGCTGACCGCTTTTAGCTTTGTCAATATTTCGGTGATTGCGCAGTATGCGGTGCGTGAAAAACGCTACCACACGTTTGGTGATATGCTCAAATATGTGGTGTTTCCGCTGCTTGGGTTTGCCTCCGTGATTGCTATGTGGCTTGAGGTTGATGCCGAGGCGTTGCAGGCAGGCTTGATTTGGGGCGCGATTGGGGTGGCGTATTTGGCGTACAAAACAGGCGGCTTTAAACGCCCTGCGCCTGTACATCATGAGTTTGATTAATGGTTTTGGTGTGTAAAAAAAGCCGCGCCACGGTTTGGCGGCGGTTTTTTGTGCCGATGGTCGGCTGTTTTGGCTACGCTTGGGCAAACAAAAATTTGTAAACCTACTTTGCAATAGATAACATTTTTGCTACATTAGCATACATTGACACCGAACAATACAACAGGGTTTACGCGACGTGTAAGCCCTTTTTTTGTTGCTGGCGTTTGTCAAATCTGGCTTCGGGTTGGTTAAGGGATTAAACAAGGGGGAATCATGGCGGAAGTCATCAATTATTGGCCATTGCTCGGTATTTTGGTTATTGTGATGGGTTTTTTGCTGCGTTTAAATGCCGCGTTGGTGGTGTTGGTGGCAGGGATTGTGACGGGGCTACTTGCCGCGTTGCCGATGGATGAGATTTTAACCAACCCCAGTTCGACATAAGCCATAGCCTAACTCATTGAAAGCTATCACAAACTAAGCAACCTGCGGTAAAGAATGCCCAATCAGCACATTCTTTAGTGTAGGTTTCTTGGCTTGGTGGCAATAAGCAATCAGCCCTGCCAATAAATTAGCCATAAACCCAGCAGGGCTACGATGTCTTGAATGCTCAATATGGCAAATATGCTTTAACTCATCAAACACCGTCTCAATCAAGAAACGGCGTTTGAGTAATCGC
>NZ_JCADBW010000042.1:0-9851 GCF_059264685.1 Faucicola sp. SE7633
CGACAAGCTACAAATCAAGCAAACGCTCAAATACGCCAAAGCGTTAGCCACCGCCCAACGTGCAAATAACAAACAGCGTATCAAGGCAATCCATGCCAAAATCAAAAACACACGCCAAGACCTAATACATAAATTCACCTCCCGATTAGTCAAAGACAATGCCCTAATCGTGGTCGGTGATGTTAAAACTCCCCAATTTAACAGTAAACAAGGCAAACTCGCCAAGTCGGTTTACGATGCAGGTTGGTTTGAACTCAAACGACAACTGACTTACAAATGCGAGCACGCAGGTTGCCGTTTTGAAATCGTGAATGAACGATACACTACCTGAGGACGGCACTAGCGAAGCACCGCTTCGCCCGTCCGCAAGACAAGGGCTATGCCCGCCGTGACGTGTTCGTGCTGTGGCGATACGTCCAGTAGTCCGAAAGGTAGAGCAGGTTTGCGAATAAGAGATGAGAACGGATAAGCAAAGCACTGCTTTGCCCGTTCGCAAGACAAGAGCTATGCTCGCAGTAGACTTGTGCAAAGTGTGGCACATGGCATGATAGAGATATCAATGCCAGTCGGAACATTCTTGCGGCAGGTCTAACCGTCTGGGAGCAGGAATCCCCTCACTTTAGGGAGGGGAGGAAGTCAATTTTTACCCATCCGTTTTGCCCATATCGATGAGTACGGCATAGGCGTGGCATTTGCGCCATAAGTCTGCTATTCTTTAACCTCAATATATCTAACCACACGGGGAATTACCATGCCAACCTTTGACCAACGCGTTGCCAATTTTTGTGCAGGGCCTGCCAGTATGCCAAATGCCGTCATCGCGCGCGCGCAAGCCGAGCTGTCCAACTGGCACGGGTCGGGCATGTCGGTGATGGAGATGAGCCACCGCAGTGCCGCGTTTATTGAGATTGCACGCCACGCCGAAGTCAGCCTGCGTAAGCTGATGGGCATTCCCGAAAATTACCGCGTGCTGTTTTTGCAGGGCGGCGGCAGTATGCAGTTTTCTGCTGTGCCGTTGAATTTATTGCACGGTCAGGCAGATTATTTGGACACGGGTATTTGGTCAGCAAAAGCACTCAAAGAGGCGCAGCGTTATGCCGCCGCAGGGCTAGGAAAAGTCAATGTTGTTGCGTCGGGCAAAGACAATGGCTACACACATGTGCCTAACCGTGCCGAATGGCAGCTATCGGACGATGCCAGTTATTTTCATTATTGCCCCAATGAAACCATTAACGGCGTGGCCTTGTATGGTGTGCCAGAAGTGCCCAGCGATGTGCCACTGGTGGCCGATATGTCGTCGTGTATCTTGTCTGAACCGATTGATGTCAGCTGTTTTGGGGTGATTTATGCAGGTGCGCAAAAAAATATCGGGCCATCGGGCTTGACGCTTGTCATCGTGCGTGAGGATTTGCTAGGACGCGCGCACGCGGTATGCCCATCGGTTATCAACTATGAGCAGCAAGCGGCTAATGGCTCAATGCTCAACACACCGCCAACGTTTGCGTGGTATTTGGCAGGTTTGGTGTTTGATTGGTTGCTTGAGCAAGGCGGCGTTGAGGCAGTTTATCAGCAAAATGTGCAAAAAGCCCAAACGCTGTATGACTTTATTGACAGCAGCGACTTTTATCACAACAGCGTGGTCAAAGAAAACCGCTCTATCATGAACATCCCGTTCACCCTTGCCGATGCCGAGCTTGATAAGGTGTTTTTGCAAGCGGCAGACGCAGCAGGGTTTTTAAACCTCAAAGGACACCGCACGGTTGGCGGTATGCGCGCCAGTATTTATAACGCCATCGACTTGCCAACGGTGCAACGACTGGTTGAGTTTATGGCGCAGTTTGCTGAGCAGCATAGCAAATAGCTGTCGTTACGGCCGTGATTATCGCGAACGCTGGCGGTTTTTAAGGTGCTAAGGTTGGTTGATTGGCCGCGCCGCCCACGTCTGGCTGGCTTGGGCGCGTTGGTGTTGGTTTTGGGCGGTTGGCTATACGCGCTGTTGGCGACCAAATCCGTGCAAGCCACGCCCATCACCGTCACAGCGTTGGCGCACAACAGCGAGGCCAACTTTAGCCAAGCGGCGCATTTGCCGTATGCCAACCCGAACGCGCCCAAAGGTGGAACGCTAAGCCAAGCGGCGATTGGCACGTTTGACAGCATGCACAAATGGATTGACGTTGGCACGCCTGCTATGGGCACGGATTATTTGTATGACACCTTGATGACAGGCTCACTGTCCGAGGCATTTGTCATGTATCCGCAGCTTGCAGACAAGGTCACCTATGACCCCGATGATGCCAGCTGGATTATTTACCACATCAACCCCCATGCCAAGTTTTGGGATGGCTCACCCGTCACCGCGCAGGATGTCAAAGCCAGCCTTGAGGCGATAAGCCAGCGCGGCATCATGGCAATGCGCAGTTATTTGGCGGATATTGAGCGCATTCAAGTGGTCGATGCCAACACCGTCAAGTTTTATTTTAAAACCAAAGACAACCGTGAAATCGGGCTACTGGTTGGGCAAATGCCGATTTGGCAACAAGCGTCGATTGAGGCAAGTTTTGACAAAGTTGGCCTAACGCCACTGATGGGCAGCGGTGCGTACCGTGTGGGCAATATTGAGCCGGGGCGCAGCGTGACCTATGTGCGTGACCCAAATTATTGGGGCGCAAAGCCTGAAGCAGGCGTGATGGCAAACGTTGGGCGGTTTAATTTTGACACCATCAAATTTGTGTATTATCAAAACCCTGAAGTGGCGTTTGAGGGCTTTAAGGCAGGGCAATACCAGTTTCGCACCGAAAACAAAGCGCGAACATGGGCGACGGGCTATGATTTTCCTGCCGTTAAAGCAGGGATGGTGATTCAGGAAGCCGCTGACAACCACAACCCCGTGCCGATGCAAGGCATTGTCATGAACTTACGCCGTGCGCTGTTTGCCGATATCCGCGTGCGTGAGGCGCTGACGCTGGCGTATGACTTTGAATGGCTCAATCAAACCATGTTTTATGGGCAGTATGAGCGGCTGCAAAGCTACTTTCATCACTCTGAGCTTGCCGCCACGGGAACACCGAGCGCGGCAGAGCTTGCCATACTCCAGCCGTGGCTAGCGAATTTTGACCCGATATACCGCCAAGCCGTACTTGCCGAGTGGCGCGCGCCTGTCTCTGATGGCGGTGGTTTTAACCGTGCCAATCTGCTCAAAGCCCGCCAGTTGCTGCTGGATGCTGGCTTTTTTTATCGTGATATGCGCCTATACCAGCCAAATGGGCAGCTGGCGCGGGTTGAATTTTTAAGTGCCGATGAAAAAAACGCGCGCGTGATTTTGCCATTTTTGCGTAACCTTGAGCGGCTTGGCTTTACCACCACGTTGCGCCAAGTGGATATGCCGCAGTATCTGGAGCGCAAACGCAAGTTTGATTATGATTTAATCGTCGATGTCTTCGGGCAAAGTCTGTCACCAGGTGCCGAGCAGGCGTACCTGTGGGGCAGCCAAGCGGCGGATGAAATCGGCAACCAGAACACGGCAGGCATCAAAAACCCTGCGATTGATGCGGTGATTGACCAGTTGATTCGCGCCGATAATCGCGCCGATATTGTGCTTTATACCCACGTGCTTGACCGTCTGCTGCGGGCAGGCTATTACATCGTGCCGATGTATGGCAAACGCACGGATAATTTGGCGTATTGGCAGCAGTATCAGCACGCGGCGTTGCCGAGCAATGGCATTTCACTGGATTATTGGTGGGTCGATCACGCCAAAGCAGCCGCGGTGCAGCAGTATCTGGCGCGTTAATGGTTTGGCGGTTAAATTGTGACGGGGTTAAAAAAAGGACGCGGTGCGTCGTTAGCGCCCAATCACCAAGCAAAGGTTTTAACAAGCGCATAAATCGGGTAAAATTTTGTGCCTATCACCACTCCCACCCAACATTATTGATGCCCAAATCATGACAACCACACAACCTGCCCCAAATACTGTCCCTTTAACCATTCAGCACCTGTCCGCAGCCGACTACCAAACCACGCATGATGCGATGCTTGCGCGTACCTTGGCGCGTATCGCTGCCAAAGCCGATGGTGAGCCTACCCCCGATGAGCTGTGGATTGTCGAGCACAACGACGTTTATACGCTTGGGCAAGGTGGCAAAGAAGAACACATTTTGCAGCACAGTGCCACACCGATTATCCGCACTGACCGCGGTGGGCAGGTGACATGGCATGGGCGTGGGCAGTTGGTTGGCTACTTTTTGTTTGACTTAAACCGCTTGGGCTGGAAGGTGCGTGATTTGGTGGATGTTGCCGAACAAGTGCTGGTGGATACCGTCGCGCCGTACCTTGCACCCGATTTTTTGGCCAAACCGCGCGCCGATGCACCCGGCGTGTACGTTTATCATACCGACGGGCATGAACTGGGCAAAATCGCGTCGTTGGGCTTTAAAATCAAGCATGGGTTTAGCTACCATGGCATCGGGCTCAACGTCAGCAATGATTTGACCCCGTTTAGCCTCATCAATCCTTGCGGCTATGCTGGCATGACCATGCTACGCGTGGCGGATTTTGCGCCAACAAGCCTTGAGCAAGTCACCACAGACTTCATCGCGCAGGTGCAACGCCGCCATATTTGCTATAAATAATTGACATTGTTTTTGTGCTAACTTTAAAATATCCCGTATTAACGAGCAACATTCTTTACAATCAAACATTCATCAGCAAAATTGGCATAAAATTTGCAGATTTTAAAAGATTGTGTTAAGTGGGCTGTATGCGGCTTATCCAATGATAAGCCGCATACAGCCCACTTAACTGGCGGATTTGTCCGTCAGATGGCTGATTGAAAAATCTTGTTTAGGCTGGGTATGCTATGGCACTTCGACTACCTTCCAAAAAAATCAACTCAACCAGCGCGCCAACCTCTGCGCCACCACCCACCGTCCCTCTTGCCCACGCCAGCCAAACGGGCGGCGATACGCAAGCGAACCTGACGGCCGCTGGGCGTGCGTCACGCCTGATTCGTGGTTTGGGTGGGCGTATTGGGCGCGTGCATTATATCTTGGCAACGTTTGCCATAGGCTTTGGTGTGATGCTGGTGGGATTTGCGCTGATTTTGACCGTCGGGGCTACTGTCTTGCCGCTGGCGTTGTGGGCGGTGATGGCTTTGTTGGCAGCAGCATTGACAATTTTGTATAGCATGGCGCGTTTGCAGGATTTGAACCAAAATAGATGGTTGGCGTTTGTGCTATGGGTGCCTGTGCTCAATGTGCTGTTGATGTTGGCGTTGTTTGTCGTGCCCGGCACGCGCGGTGAGAATCGCTACGGGTTACCGCCTGCGCCGCCAAGTTTGGGTATGCAAATTGCCGCCGCTGTGGCGGTCACGTTGGTGCTGGCGCAGGGGATTTGGGCGGCGATGTTTGAGCAGCATATTCTCAATGCGATTTTGTTACAAAATAGTTTGGCCATAGACGCGGCAGACGCGCCACCCATCGACCCACCACCAACCGCCGCCCCGACGCAAACGGTAAGTGCGCCTACGGCCGACCCTGCGCCACCGCCCACCGATGAGCATCTTAACACCGAAACCATCGTCATCACAGGCGACCAACTGGCAGGCAATCACACAGACGGGCAACCGCCTGACCAAGCCGATACCGCCACGCCTGTGGCAGATACCACACAACCCACCGCCGAAGCCGCTGCACCCATCAGCGCGCCCCAAAATCAGCCACCCACCAACGATGCCCCGACGATTGAAGAGCTGCATTTTATGCGTCCACCAACAGACGTACCCAACACCGCACCGCAAGGCCATGACAACCAAAACAGCATGTCGTATGCCGATTTTGTGCGTACGTCAGAGTCGCCTGTGTTTAGTGAGCCTGCGCGCAAACGCTGAGTGCTTAACCTGCCAAGCGTTGCCAAATATTTTTTGCGTGGATATTTTGGCAGTTTATCACCATTATTGCTTGGCTAAATAAATCAATGATTACAATCGCAATACCTTTTGTCAGTCAAAATTTCCTGCTAAAAGAGCGTATTACTTACAGATAAAATCGGCTTTGGCTGACAATTTTTGTAGGTTTTGGCTGACAAAAAAGGTCGCTTTTAACTGACAAATCCTTCTGGTTATCGCCTTGACAAAAAAAATTATTTTGACTTTTGCCGACAAAACGCTATGATGAAAAGGCAGCCAGTTAGTTAAACCCTGTTAGCAAAACATTGTTAGTACAACATCGTTAGCAAAACCCGAGTGCCAACCAACCCTGCGAGCATGATGATTAACCAGTCAGAAGGAATAAACGGATGGATAGCCAATCTGTACTTGCAACATTGCAACAACGTTATGCCAATGAGCCTGAATTTGTGCAGGCGGTCGAAGAGTTTTTGTTGGACGTCGCGCCTGTGTATGACGAAAACACCACTTACCAAGCGTTGTCATTGCTTGAACGTATGACCGAGCCTGACCGTATTTTTCAATTCCGTATCAACTGGGAAGACGACCAAGGCAACGTACAAGTCAATCGTGGCTGGCGTGTACAGTTTAACAACGCCATCGGCCCTTACAAAGGCGGCTTGCGTTTTCACCCAAGCGTTAGCGTATCGGTGCTAAAATTCTTGGGCTTTGAGCAAATCTTTAAAAACGCCTTGACAGGCCTGCCCATGGGCGGCGGTAAAGGGGGATCAGACTTTGACCCCAAAGGCAAATCTGACGCAGAAATCCGCCGTTTTTGTTATGCCTTTATGCGTGAGTTGGGTCACCACATTGGCGCAGATGTGGACGTACCTGCTGGCGATATCGGGGTGGGTGGCCGCGAGGTCAATTACATGTTTGCCATGTACAAAAACATGACCCGTGAATTTACGGGCGTTTTGACGGGCAAAGGCGTGGGGCATGGCGGTAGCTTGATTCGCACGGAAGCGACAGGCTTTGGCTTGGTGTATTTCTTAGAGCGCATGCTTGAAGCCAACCATGACACCATGCAAGGCAAAAAGGTGCTGATTTCAGGTTCGGGTAATGTCGCGCAATACGCCGCGCAAAAAGTCATCGAACTTGGCGGCACGGTCTTGACCCTATCAGACTCAAAAGGCACGCTACACATCAAAGACGGCTTGACACAAGAGCAGCTTGAATGGGTCAAACAGCAAAAACTTGAGCGCAAGCCCTTAAGCGACTTTACCACAAAATTTGGCGGTGAATGGCTAGAGGGGCAACGCCCATGGCACATCAAAGCGGATATCGCCTTGCCTTGCGCGACCCAAAACGAAATCAACGGTGAGGATGCGCAAAACTTGGTAAAAAATGGCGTCCAATACGTTGCCGAAGGCGCGAACATGCCAAGCGACATGGATGCCATCAACGTGTTCCAAGACAACCAAGTGCGCTATGCGCCAGGTAAAGCCGCCAACGCAGGTGGGGTTGCGGTATCTGGGCTTGAGATGTCACAAAACTCGCTGCGCCAATACCACACCTTTGACACGCTTGACCAACAACTCAAGCAAATCATGACCAACATCCATGACACATGCGTTCAGTATGGTAAGCAAGATGATGGTTTTATCGACTACAAAAAAGGTGCTAACGTGGCAGGCTTCACCATCGTTGCCAACGCCATGGTGAATTACGGTACATTGTAATGATGGTAATGCGCCACTGGGCAACTTGCTAACATTAAGTGACAAACAAGAAGTGACAAACAAGCGGCTACGATGCACCGTAGCCGCTTGTTTTATGGCACAATAGCGATACAAAAAAGCCTTGCAGGTTGCAAGGCTTTTGTTTGGTAAAAACCATTTGAATCAATGGCGGAAATGGCGCATACCCGTAAGCACCATGGCAATGCCGTGTTCATCGGCGGCGGCGATGGTTTCATCATCGCGCATAGAGCCACCAGGCTGGATAATCGCCTTGATACCCACCGCGGCGGCGTTGTCAATGCCATCGCGGAATGGGAAAAATGCGTCCGATGCCATCACCGCACCGACTGGTGACAAGCCTGCGTGTTCCGCTTTAATGGCGGCAATGCGTGCCGAATTGACGCGGCTCATTTGCCCTGCGCCAATGCCAATGGTGCGGCCGTCTTTGGCATACACGATGGCGTTGGATTTGACGTATTTTGCCACTTGCCACGTAAACAGCAAATCCGCCAGTTGTTCGGCGGTTGGTTGCACTTGGCTGACGACTTTGAGGTCATCAAGTGCCACACGCCCCAAGTCTTGCGCTTGTACCAACAAGCCGCCTGTGACACGCTTGTAGTCCAGTTGTTCATGGCGGGCATGGGGTGCAGGCAGCGCGCCGCAGACCAACACGCGCACGTTTTTCTTACTTGCGGTGATAGCCAGCACACCATCTGCCACGCTGGGTGCGATGATGACCTCAACAAATTGCTGGTCGATGATGGCTTTGGCGGTCGCGGTATCAAGCTCACGGTTGAACGCGATGATACCGCCAAATGCAGACTCTGGGTCAGTGGCAAAGGCTTTTTGGTAAGCGGCAGTCAAGTTGCTATCCACCGCAACGCCGCAAGGATTGGCGTGTTTGACAATCACGCAAGCAGGCGCATCAAAGCATTTGACGCATTCAAGCGCAGCGTCGGTGTCGGCGATGTTGTTGTATGACAGCTCTTTGCCTTGGAGCTGGCGCGCGGTTGAGATGCTGGCTTCGGTGGTATTGGCTTCGGTATAAAATGCCGCGGTTTGGTGGGGGTTTTCACCATAGCGCAGCTCTTGTTGTTTGTTAAACTGCAAGTTGAGCGTGCGCGGGTAGGCAGTGGGCGTGTCAAAGCCCTGCAAGCGGTTGCCCAAAAAGTTGGCAATCATGCCGTCGTATTGCGCGGTGTGCTCAAAAGCTTTGACCGCCAAATCAAAGCGCGTCGCGTCGCTTAATTGCCCATGGTCGCGGATTTCTGCCAACACCGCGGCATAGTCAGCAGGGTTGGTGACGATACCAACGTGCGCATGGTTTTTGGCGGCAGCGCGTACCATACTTGGGCCACCGATGTCGATGTTTTCAATCGCATCATCTTTGCTCACATCAGGCCGCGCCACCGTCTGGGCAAACGGATACAAATTGACAACGACCAAATCAATCCGCGCGATGCCATGCTGTGCCATCACCGCATCATCCACACCGCGCCGTCCCAAAATGCCACCATGGATTTTGGGGTGCAACGTTTTAACGCGCCCGTCCATCATCTCGGCAAAGCCCGTGTAGTCAGCGACTTCGGTCACAGGCACGTTGTGTTGCGTCAGTAATTTGTAAGTACCACCCGTTGAGAGCAGCGCAAACCCTTGCGTGACCAGCCCTTGCGCCAGCTCAACAATACCCGTCTTATCTGATACCGACAACAGCGCGTGTGGTTGGCTCATGATTTCCCCCTTGGTTGTTTGGTTGCATGATTGTTTGGTAAAACATTGACTTCCTCCCCTCCCTAAAGTGAGAGGATTCCTGCCCCCAGACGGTTAGACCTGCCGCAAGAATGTTCCGACTGGCATTGATATCTCTATCATGCCATGTGCCACACTTTGCACAAGTCTACTGCGAGCATAGCTCTTGTCTTGCGAACGGGCAAAGCAGTGCTTTGCTTATCCGTTCTCATCTCTTATTCGCAAACCTGCTCTACCTTTCGGACTACTGGACATATCGCCACAGCACGAGCAAGTCACGGCGGGCATAGCCCTTGTCTTGCGGACGGGCGAAGCGGTGCTTCGCTAGTGCCGTCCTCAGGTAGTGTATCGTTCATTCACGATTTCAAAACGGCAACCTGCGTGCTCGCATTTGTAGGTCAGTTGTCGTTTCAGTTCAAACCAACCTGCATCGTAAACCGACTTGGCTAGTTTGCCTTTTTTACTGTTAAATTGGCTGG
>NZ_JCADBW010000043.1:0-7192 GCF_059264685.1 Faucicola sp. SE7633
AATAAGGCTCGTCACCTTGGGTTAATGCAATTTCATACCAGTACTTTGCTTGCTAGCATAGTGCATAATTTAAAAACTGCCCTAGGCTTGAAGCGAAAATATGGGGTCGCTTAGGGTTATTGTGTCTGTTGGTTGGTAAAACTAGCCAATAGACGTTAATTTACGGCAATTTAGGAGGCTTTTATGCCAATTCGGTGACTTTCTTCACTTCTTTAACACCAATTCCAGTTTTTAGTTGAGTTTGAAATTGGTGTCGAGAGACGGTCGCTGGTTTGTGCAAAGGTCTCTATAATTTTTTTAGCAGGTTTATTTGGTGGTAAATATGGCAAAACAGTGAAGACATGACGGCAGCAACACAGTATAAAGACTATCGAAAAACAACGACAGGTTTGAACAGCCAAACATCATTGCGCAAGCAGGCGGCGTACCCGTGATGAGCAAGTCAGGGCATTCATTTATCAAACAAATCATGCGCGAGCACAACGCGGTCTATGGTGGTGAAATGTCCGCGCACCATTATTTCCGCGACTTTAACTACTGTGACATGATTCCATGGCTATTGGTCATTGAGCTACTGTCTAAATCGGGCAAATCTTTAATATTTTTTAATGTTTTTGATTTTTTCATTATAAAGCTCCTTCAATATTTAATATTCCATAATAATATGCCTTCTCTGCACACGACAAAAAAATAAAAAAGTCTGATAAAACAAGGCATAATAGTAATTTTTTCGACGAATTAAACCATGTCAAATCTTATCAGACTTGAAAGTATATTAGCCCAAAACCTAAAGCTACACAAGGCAAAAATCAACTGCATCAGCCAAATGATAATAGGTTTGATAACCGCCCAAAGTAGCAACCTAAAAAAGATAGCAAAGTACTTTCCCAGTGCCAGTCAAACCGACAGCAACTACCGACGCATACAACGGTTTTTAGCAGAAACCGAAATTGACGAACACCAAATAGCCAGCCTTATTTACAACCTATTTGGGCTAGATAAAGTTACCTTAACCATTGACCGAACCAATTGGAAATGAGGCAAAAAGAACATCAACATCTTTATGCTAGCCGCCGTACATCACGGCATTGCCATTCCCCTATACTGGACAATGCTAGATAAACGGGACAACTCAAGTACCTTAGAGCGAACCGAATTGATTGAAAAATTCATTCACAACTTTGGCAAAGACAAAATCGTAAAAATACTCGCTGATAGAGAGTTTGTCGGCAAAGCGTGGTTTAACTGGTTTACCACAGAGCATTTAAAATTTGCTATACGCATTAAAAAAGACAGCAAAGTTTTTAACAGCAACGGTGAAAGCGTACAAATACACACCCTGTTTCACAACCTAAGCCAACAGCAAACGTATCATCATGACCGAACTTTAATGGTTGATGACTGCTCTGTTAAGGTATCCGCCAAGCTTGATAGCGACAACGATTATGTGATTGTGGCGACCAATGATTTTGACGATGATGATGCGATGGCAACTTATGCCAAGCGTTGGCAGATTGAAACGCTGTTTTCTTGTTTTAAAGGACGTGGCTTTAATCTTGAGGACACGCATTTAACCATACAAGATAGGGTAAGTAAACTTGTTGCTATCACCGCTTTAGCCTTTTGTTGGGCATATCAAGCAGGTTTAGTAAAGCTAAGCGAAAAACCCAATCATTATAAACGTCGCCCTAAAGCCAATGGTCGCCCTCAAACGAGTATTTTCGCTATTGGGCTTGATTGCTTGATTGATGGCTTTGGACGGTTTATTATCAGTAGGGATTATGCCATATTCAATCAATTGCTTCGTTTTTTATCTGGTAAGTATTTGCCAAATTTAGTTTAGTGTTCCTGTCGTGTGCAGAGTGATTTTTTAGAGAAATTTTGGTTTGATATTAAAAATTGATAAATTAAATTTACTCAAGTAACTATTTTAATCTACTAAAGACAGGGTTTTAAGGTCGGGGTCACTTTAAAAAATGGTAAAAAATGCGTGGTCACGAAATGGTCACGTTTTGGTCACGGTCTAAAATTTTGCAAAAATTTGATTAGTTAAATTAACAAAGCATTTTTAGCAAAAAAGAGAGTCGGCTAGCTCGAAAGCCTTGATAATAGCGAGATTACAAGCAATAAAAAAGCCTAACTGTTAAGTTAGGCTTTTTAGAATTTGGAGCGGGAAACGAGATTCGAACTCGCGACCCCGACCTTGGCAAGGTCGTGCTCTACCAACTGAGCTATTCCCGCATATGTTAGACGTTTTAGCTAATGTTTTGTGATTTGCTATCGCGTCGTTGTGGATGGGTATTATAAGGATTTTTGAGCACCCGTCAAGCATTTTTTGCATTTTTTTCTAAAAATTTTTGCTCAATGCTTTTTTTGGGTCAAATTTCGATGATTAGTAGACCTCGGTTACTTAATCATAGCATTTTTTTGCTAAATTTTGACCCAGTTTATGTTTATAATCACCAACAACACATGCAGCGCGTTAGGCGTGACCTCATAAGCTAATTTGGCAATTTAAATGATAAGGCTGTCTATGAAGCATAAAATTTCCACTTGGGTGCTGGGTGCAACACTTGCTGCTAGCAGTGTGTTGGTTGGCTGTGCTAGCACCACCAATACAGGTGCTATCGGTATTGACCGTAATCAGCTGTTGTTGGTGTCAAACGCTGAAGTTCAGCAGCTGGCAGCGCAAAGCTTTAATGAAACCGTGGGCAAAGCGCGACAAGCAGGCAAGCTTGATACCAACCCTGCGCAGGTCAATCGCTTAAAGCGCATTGCTAGCCGCTTGATCGGGCAGGTGGGGGTGTATCGCCCTGATGCGCAAAATTGGGCTTGGGAGGTGCATACTATCCAAAGCAATACCATCAACGCCTATGTGTTGCCAGGTGGTAAAATCATGTTTTATACGGGTATTATTGACCGTTTGAATTTGACCGATGATGAAATTGCGGCGATCATGGGGCATGAGATGGCGCATGCACTGCGCGAGCATACGCGCGAAAAACTCTCTCAGCAGATGGCGACTCAACTTGGCTTGGGTGTGGTAACCAGCCGTTTTGGTTTATCACAAGGGCAAGCCCAACTGGCAGGGTACGCCAGTGAGTTGGGGTTAGCATTACCCAATAGCCGCCAAATGGAGTCTGAAGCCGATGTCATGGGCTTAGAATTGATGGCACGTGCAGGCTACAACCCACAGGCGGCGGTGAGCTTGTGGCGCAAGATGCAGCAAGTAGATGGACGCGGTGAGCCACCACAGTTTTTGAGCACCCACCCTGCCAGCGCGACGCGTATCAATAACTTGCAAGCTTTGATGCCGCGTGTGATGCCATTGTATCAACAAACCCAAGCACAGATGTTGCGCCGCTAGCGACTGCTTGCCATTTGACAACCTAAAAGCCTGCTTTTGTAGTGGGCTTTTTTTATTCATAATGATTGATATTTAACTGAGGTGTTTGATCTGATGGAATTTTTGAACGCGCAGCTTACTACTATTGTTTTGTTGATATTGCTGGCATGTGGGCTGTTGGTGCACAATCCGACGATTTGGGTCAGCGCGGCTTTGTTGCTGCTGCTTAAAATGCTGCCATTTAATCAGCCAGTATTTGCTTATATCCAACAATATGGGCTCAACGCAGGTGTGTTTGTGCTGACGTTGGCGATTTTGGCGCCGATTGCCAGCGGTAAAATCAGCAGTCAAGCCATTTTGCAGTCATTCACCAGTTGGCAATCTATCTTGGCGATTGGTGTGGGGTTGTTGGTGACGTGGCTGGGGGCGCGCGGTGTGCGCTTGATGAGTGCTGACCCCAATGTGGTAACAAGCCTGATGATTGGCACGGTGGCAGGTGTGGTGCTGTTTCGCGGTGTTGCGGTTGGGCCGTTGATTGCGGCAGGGATTTTGTCGTTGTTGTTGTGGTCAAAGCAATGATGGCAAAATTGGCACGATCAGTTAAACACTTGGCAATTTTAGCGTTTTAACCACATGCATTTGGCACTATGGCAAGGCAAAAATCGGTGCTAAAATAACGTTTTAACATCCAATTTAGTTGGTTATTTGGACACTATCATGACCTCACCTACCCCATTAGCCGATGCCTTGCACACGCGTGTGCAAGCTTTGTCCCCAAGTTATGTTGAAGTCATCAATGAGTCGCGCCAACACGCAGGCTATTTTGATGGCAAAGAGAGCCATTTTAAACTGGTGTTGGTGTCAGATGCGTTTGCAGGCAAGCGTCTGGTGCAGCGGCATCAGTTGGTGTATGGTTTGGTCAATGATTTGTTGGTGCAAGGCGGCGGCACGATTCATGCGTTGGCGTTGCACACCTATACGCCCGATGAATGGCAAGCCCAAACCCACGCCCCTGCCAGCCCACAATGCGCAGGGCAAAACCGCTAAGCCTGTGTAGCAAACCATTTTTTCATGTGAGGAATTTTTATGAAGCATGTACATATGCTGTTTGCGTTTTTGACGATCGCGCTGTTTTTGTACCAGTTTGGGCTGGTGTATGGCGGTCGGGTAGCAGCTCTTAACCGACGCGGTTTAAAAATCGGTAGCCATGTGCTATATACGCTGCTGCTGATTAGTGGCGTTGTTACTGTCATGCCTGTGGCACAAGCCATTGGCGTGCCGCATTGGGTATGGGCAAAAATCGCGCTGTGGGTGGTGGCAATAGTAGCAACCGTGGTGGCATTGCGCCAAGCCCGTGTCGCGCCAAGTGCCACGACCACCGCTGTTGTACCTGCTTCAGCAAAGGGCTTGATGTTGGTTGCGCTACTGGCTTATTTGGGCATTGTTGGTTTGGCGTTTAGCAAGCCGATGTTGTAGCCATATTTTTTTTAAACCCAAAGTTTAGTTTAAAACCAAGAGTCTAGCCGATGAAATTTTTATACCTTGTGTCTTGTGTGGTTGGTACGGCAATATTGGGCGTAACGGGCTGTGCCACCACGCCTAAGCCCAGCTATGTGTCGCCCAATCAATACCAAAACTATGACTGTGGCAAGCTCAATATCGAATACAACCGCTTGATGCAATACATCAGCACCGCCAGCAGCCAGCACAATGGCTTGACAGTATCGGGTGTTGGGCTGGGGATCGGCATTGGACGCGGCGGCGTGTATCCAAATGTCAATATCGGCTTGGGACAAACCACTGGCGGTCATCGCAATAACTTGGCGATTGCAATGGGTGAGCGCGAGGCAATCGTCCAAGCGGCACGCATGCAACACTGCGCGTTTGCCAATGGCGTAAAGCTGTATGGTGAACGCTAAACCGTTTTTGTTGAGCCGCCTAAGCGATTTTTAGCCACCAAGCCATGCTCGCCTGTTAAAGCAGCGGTGATCTGCCATTCTTCTTGCAACAGGCGCAGCACATGCGCCGTCCCAAGCGCGCCTGCCAACGCAAGTCCATAAATCACAAGTCGCCCAACACCCACCATATCCGCACCCAATGCGCGTAACTTGGCAATATCGCTACCCGACATCACACCACCATCAGCAAGTAAGATAACCCCAGTTCGACATAAGCCACAGCCTAACTCATTGAAAGCTATCACAAACTAAGCAACCTGCGGTAAAGAATGCCCAATCAGCACATTCTTTAGCGTAGGTTTCTTGGCTTGGTGGCAATAAGCAATCAGCCCTGCCAATAAATTAGCCATAAACCCAGCAGAGCTACGATGTCTTGAATGCTCAATATGGCAAATGTTCTTTAACTCATCAAACACCGTCTCAATCAAGAAACGGCGTTTGAGCAATCGCTTATCTAACCAAGCAATGTCCTTAGCTTTCATGTTCTTTTTGACATTGGTAATCAGCTCAACGTCCAAATGCTCATCCAGCCAAGCAGTTAGGGATTTATCAATATAGCCTTTATCACCAAACAGTTTACCAAATACGGTCATATCGCACAGTTGTTTCACAGGTTTTCTGTCATCCACATTGCCTGCTGTGACGGTGAGATTGACAAGCTCACCTTGGTCATTGATGATGACGTGCAGTTTAAAGCCATAAAACCAGCCCATGCTGCTTTTGCCGCGTGCGGCAGTGTCGGCAAAGACTTTGTGGCGTTTGATACGGTGGTTGTCACACATGGGATGTACGGCTCTTTCCATCAGTTCTACCATTCTGTTGTAGCTTGGTAGTCTTGGAAAGGCACTTTTTAGCCATTGACACAGATAGCCATAGTAAAATGCTTTAAATTCTCGGTATCTGATTTGATGAAATAGTACCATGATGGTGATGATTTCTGCTAAACTGATGCAGCATGGTTTGTTTCGGGTCTTTTTACTGCTTTTTCGCTTTGGCGTTAGCATTTTCTTCTGTTGCTCGGCTGTGTAGGTTTTGCAGTAGTCGTCTATGTGGCAGTAAAGTTCTTCGAGATTGTCCATGTAAGAAGTCCTGGTTAAAGGTGTTTGTGGTGAACTTACTTTAGCATGTTGGACTTCTTTTTTTTGCCTTTTCTTATGTCGAATTCGGGTTATGATAAATGGATAATGATATCATAACATTAATATGTCGGGTTACTTAACATTTTAATAATGGCTTAATTTAACGTATTAAGCCATTTTTTATTGTGCTGTTGGATGTTAAGTTACGGTATTGTTCTGGCTTCATCATTTTGTCACACAATCTTTTTAAGCTATGCCGTTATCGGTATAAAATTAACCCAATCTTAACATTAGACGTAAAAAACGTAAAAAGGTGCTATGATGAAACTACGATTTCTAACCCTAGCCGTGGTCGGCGTACTGTCTTTGGCCGCATGTAACGACGATGACAACGACACCAAAATCGTTGCCGTCAATTCACCAACGCAGCCAACCACCCCAAGCGTCACGCCCACGCAGCCCAATACCCAGCCGACCACACCAACCGTCATCGAGACCTATTACCAAACCAAAACTCCTTATCAAGCTCCCAAAGATATCGCCAATTTGCCAGCCGCACCTACAGGCTACGTGCCTGTTTATACTCAATTGCTGGCGCGTCATGGCTCACGCGGCTTGTCGAGCATCAAATATGACTTGGTGGTATACCGTATGTGGCAACAGGCCAAAGCTGATGGTGCATTGACCGAACTTGGCGAAAAACTTGGCGATGATGTACTTGCTATCATGCAAGCCAATTTCTTTTTGGGACAAAACGTTGATGGTGTGAGCTTTGATGCCAAAAAAGGTGGCTACGGCAACGAAACCCA